>NC_021918.1:0-42347 GCF_000442595.1 Cycloclasticus zancles 78-ME
TTTGCCCTATCCAGTCAATAGGTAAACATAAAAAAACCCGGATAAACCGGGCTTTTTCTCAGTGAACACAAAGGGTTAGTGTTGGTTTTTTCGGTTCGGGGCGATCCAGCTCCTGAATCCGTTTCGCGGCTTGCTCTAGGCGTTTGCGGGCCGCTTCCAAGCTCTTCCCGTGCTCTTCTCGGTCGGCAGGCTTCGCCCGCTTGCACTCCAGGACTTCGACAAGCCCAATAACGCGCTCGACACGCTCAACCCAATAGCGAAGCTCCTGGGCACCAACGCAGGCGTGATAATCCACGTTTGCCATGCGGTACAGGTGATCAACTGAGTTGCGAAATTCTTTAACTGATACGTTCATCGGAAATTCTCCGGTTGTGGACCTTGGCGACTTGCCCGGCCTTCTGTTTATAATGATAGGGCAATATGCCCTATCCTGTCAAGGACAAATTGCCCTAATTGATGGGTGGGCCGAAAAAAGGGCCGCGCCCCTTAACTCCAGTTCCGCCACATACGGTTTAGCTCCAGGCTTCGACCCCGCCACTGATCCCCTAGCGCCTTAGTGGCCGCAGCTCTGTAGTTGATCCGTGTATGGATAGTGCATCCAGCTATAGCGTGCTTGATGCTGTCGTAACGGTCGAATGCTAGAGCTGTTTGGTAGCCAAACCGTTCAACACAGCGACGATCCAGACTGGCCCGAACTCGTCCGCCCATTCGTTCCCACTCCCGGAACATTTGCATAAAAGTTTTCTGTTTCATGGTGCCCCCTTGGCTGGTAGGGCAGGCTTTCGCCCGCCCCCCCAAATGTCAATGAAAGTCAGGCTCAGCGCCGCATTCGACACAACCGGCCTCGTAAGGATCGGCCCCGGCTTCTCCGCATTCGTTGCAAATCCAAGTTGACTCTTCTGGCTCGGTAGCAACGCGGCTGAATCGTCCGCTCTTGGAGTCCTCCAACCATTCGCCCTCGCTCTCAAGCTGGAACGTGAACGTGTGACCGGCACGGCAGGTGCCTTGCCAGGGTGTTTCTGGGGTGTCGGTGTCTTGGGGGACAGAAGCGCCGCAAGTAGGGCACAGGGGGCGTGTTAGATCAGGGGTGTAAGTGTAAATCGTCATCGGAAATTCTCCGGTTGTGGACCTTGGCGACTTGCCCGGCCTTCTATTTATAATAATAGGGCAATATGCCCTATCTTGTCAAGGGCAAAATGCCCTCCAAACCCCATTTTTAAAGGGTTTTATTGACATTTGAGGGGCTGATTTAAGCGCCGATCTGGCCGCCTCCTTTCCTTGGCGTTTAAACAAATGGACTTTCCATCATGCTCAATGGTTTAGGATTGCCTCAGAGGCTCCAGGAGGCACGGAGCTAGACAATCGGGGAGTCCAGAGGGGCGGTAGCCCCTTTGGGCATAGCGCAGCGTAAGCGCACGTTTCAATGGGGTGAGGACGCGCAGCGGCCGAGGGGCTTGCCCCTGGGGGGGATGGGAGGACGCGAAGCGGCCGGGAGGGATTGAGAAGGGGGGTCTCCCCCCTTCGGGGGCCGGTTTCTGCTTTTCAGTTTTTTCTTCGCCAAATGAGTATTTTTCGCTCAACTGGTTATAAGAAATATGGTTATATTTTGGTATATAAAGGGTTAAAAGAAAGGTTAGGGGGCTAAAAAAACGCCTATAAGCTTATGATTTAACTGTGATTTTCCGTTTACCCCCGCCCCTCAAGTGTCAGTAAACCCGCCCCTCAAGTGTCAGTATTTTGCCCCTCAAGTGTCAGTAAACCCGCCCCCCAAATGTCAGTAGGTGCGCCCCTCAAGTGTCAATAGTGTGCTGGGGTTACTAACAGGGTTATACCTATGAAATGTGGATAACTATCCACACCGGGCTGGCTTTCGCCAGGTTTGGACGCCAGGGAAGGGGTGTTTTTCAAGCTTGCCCCTCATGTGTCAGTAGTGCGCCTAGTCCGCTGGCCCCTCATATGTCAATCAACGCCCCTCATATGTCAACCAACAAAACTTATCCCCATTGGCTACCCACAGGCTTAGCCCTTCATAGAGCAACAAAAAAAGGGGCCGCAGCCCCTTTGTTCTCGATACGTGGCCATGATGGCCATCAGCTTCGCTTGCAGTGCAATTGCTCCCCGGCAACCCAAGCATGGGCGACAAGGCCGCTTTCCCTCAGCTCGTCACACGCAGTCCCTACCTGCTCCCGCCACTTCTTAGCCCTGGTTGATTCTGAGCCGCACATAAGCCGGAAGGTTTCCAGCTTCAACGGGAACGGCTCTTTGTGTGAAGCAAAGTAATCGAACATACGGCGGGCCGTGGGGGACAGCTTGCGGTACTTGTCCCAAATGAAGCGCGAATAGTAGTCACCGGCAAACAGGACAACCATTTCTTCATCAATCATGACCTGGCATCGAGAATTGCGCTTGCCTCGATCCAGGACGCGAAACCGGCTGATCAGTGATAGTGATTCAAGACGGCCAACCCGTTTGGATTCAAACTGCATGGCCGATGCCTGCAACCGTGACAAACACTCTTCGGCTTTCTTGTAGTAACGGCCATTAATCGACCACCCCAAGTCCTTGCACAGCTCGTAGAACGTGAAGCTGATAGGGTCGCCAATAGGCGAACGCTTGGAATACTCCATGACCTGTTGCCAAACCAACTCGTCGTCCTCTGCCCGCAACTCTACGCCCGTGTAGGTGATGTTCACATCATCCCCTATGCTATAAATAGGTTCGCTCTGTAAAGCGACGCGGGGCACTCGTTTGTTTCGTACAGTGAATAGGGCCGACCGGGCGTAATCGTTCGGCAAAGCCCGCATGTGATCGCCCCAGGGCGCAATATCAAACAAAGATAGTTGAGCGTCCTTGATTTCTTGCTTTGTGTGTTTCAGGAGCGCCGCTTGCCGGGCTTCATCAACTTTTGAGGCCAACGCATCTCTCGCCCCTGTTTTGCGCCCTGGCTTCTTCTCGCTCATGGATTCCCCCTTAGCAGCCGGGGCCGCGTCTTTGGCCTCCGTAGTGTTCCAGTTAGTTTTGTTAGTATCAGAAAGGGCAGGGGCTTCGGGTTCAGGAATACCCGGCAGGGTAATCGCCTCACCAATAGGGCGGGCCTCTGCCTGTGCTGATTGGTTACGATGATAAGCGGTCCTGGTCGCAATTTCTTCGGCTTTGTCCGGTTCGACGCCGCTATCAATCAGCTTTCGGATGTATTCTTGTTTGTTAAAGTTATATGCCATCTACTGCCCTCCTGGGAAACGCCCCGGCCAAGCCGGGGCAACCGCCTTAGCCCTGTTGTTGTCCTTCAGGGGCTTTTGTATCTAGGTAATCAATCTTTTCCGCAATAAAGTCGGTGCCGAACTCGGTTTTACCATCCTTCTCGAAACGGGTGTTTTCAATGCGGCCCTGTACAAATACCTTGGAACCTTTCCCAAGGTAACGGCCAGCACTGTCCGCCGTCGCTCCAAACGACTTGATGCGGAAAAACTCCGTTTTTTCTTGCTTGTCAGCACCTTTCCCCCATGTACGGTTAACAGCAACATCGAAAATTGCGCGACTGCTGCCGCCTTGACTGTTATGTAGCTCTGTATCACGGGTAAGATTTCCGATAAACTGGAACATGTTGTGGCTCATGGTAGAGTCTCCTTTCGTTATGACAAGGGGAGTATAGCTATACTTTTAAACCAAGTCAAAAACTTTAGCCGCTAAAATCGGCCTGCAAGAGAGGCAGCATGTACAACTTCATTTTTTTTACTAACGTGCTGCGCATCCTGGATGAACGGCACATGACCAAGAACGAACTAGCGGAACGCTCTGGCGTTTCTATTTCGTTCTTGTCTGACTTAACCACGGGTAAGGCTAATCCGTCACTAAAGGTGATGGAAGCCATAGCGGCAGCCCTTGAAACGCCGCTCCCCCTTCTCCTGGAGTCAACGGACCTTGATCGGGCAGCACTGGACGCCCTCGCGGGCGGAAAGATGCTAAGCAGTCTGCCAGCAGGCTATGAGCGTGTTTGTGCTGTGCTTCCTGAGCACCGGGCTTTCCAGGTAAAAAAGTGGGGCGAGGAAACAAGAAAAAAATTGCGGGAACTGGATACCACACAAAAGGACTATTGACTTTTTTTGTAAAACCCTCCCCCGAGGCCGTTAGATTTTAGCGGCTAAAAAAAGGCTGCCGGGCCTCCCAACACCGGAATCACCGAAAAGGATCGTTACGCTAGAAACGTGATATAGGCTTGCGGGTGTCTCACCCGTGAGCCTCATGGACGAAATTATCTAAACTTTTTCCTTCGTTATGTTGCGCGGTCCTTGATTTCGGTATATCGTATATATCAGAAACGGATTAACCGAAAATACCGGGGCAATTGAATGCAGCAAAAAGACATGACCGGCTCCATTAAGGACCGGGCAAAAAGAAAACTAGAGCGAGATATTGGGCCGGAGCTTCTACAGGCTTTTAATGATCCTAAAACGGTCGAGCTTATGCTCAACGCAGACGGGAAAGTTTGGGTTGAGCGTCTAGGCGAGGGGATGCAGTGCATCGGAACACTTAGACCTGCTCAAGCTCAGGCTGTTATAGAGACAATTGCCGGTTTTCACGGCAAAGAAGTCACTCGGAGCAAGCCCATTCTTGAAGGGGAATTCCCCCTTGACGGTTCACGCTTCGCGGGCCAACTACCTCCTGTAGTTCCGGCCCCTACCTTCGCCATTCGGAAAAAAGCCGTTGCGATCTTCACCCTGGACCAGTACGTGGAAAACGGCATCATGACCGCCGACCAGCAACAAGTCCTAGTTGAAGCCGTGGCAGCACACCGAAACATTCTTGTTATTGGCGGCACCGGCTCAGGTAAAACCACCCTGGTTAACGCCATCATCAATGAAATGGTGATTACCGATCCTACCGAACGGGTTTTCATTATTGAGGATACCGGCGAAATCCAATGCGCCGCTGAAAACCACGTTCAGTACCACACCAGTCTTGACGTCTCCATGACGGCATTGCTGAAAACAACTTTGCGCATGAGGCCCGACCGTATCTTGGTCGGCGAAGTGCGCGGGGCGGAAGCTTTGGACCTTCTCGATGCCTGGAACACCGGGCATGAAGGAGGCGCTGCAACCTTGCACGCCAACAATGCTAACGCTGGCCTGGCTCGTTTGCGGTCGCTGATTACACGTAATCCAGCGGCTCCAGCCGAGATTGAACCGCTAATTGGCGAGGTGGTTCACATCGTTGTTCATATCGCCAGAACCCCGGAAGGCCGCCGCATCCAAGAAATCCTAGAGGTTTCCGGTTACTGCGATGGTCAATACATCACTAAGTCTCTTTAAACGTAGGTAACTAGGAGTAAAAACCAATGAAACTCACTCTCCCATCAATCCACATTAACCGCTCAGCCATGTTCTACCTTGGCCTGTTTGCGGCTTTGTTCCTGGTTATGGCTGTTCAACCAGCTATGGCTTCCGAGGGAACGGGCGGCTCACTCCCTTATGAAAGTTGGCTGACCAACCTTCGCAACTCTGTAACCGGCCCCGTGGCGTTCGCCCTGTCCATCATCGGTATTGTCGTCGCAGGCGGCATTCTGATTTTTGGCGGTGAACTCAACGGTTTTTTCCGCACGCTGATTTTCATCGTGTTGGTAATGGCTCTGCTGGTCGGTGCGCAAAACATGATGTCCACCTTCTTCGGTCGTGGTGCGGAAATCGCGGCACTAACTGACGGTGCAATTAACCAGGTTAACGGCGCTGCTATGCGTCTCGTTAACGGTCTCCAGGCGGTGTAATTATGGCTCTGCGCACGATCCCCATTCGTAGAGCTGGCAACCGAGAAAACTTGTTCATGGGCGGGGATCGTGAGCTTGTGATGTTCTCGGGACTGCTGGCAGGAGCACTTATTTTCAGTGCTCAAGAAGTCAGGGCAACGGTGTTTGGTATTGGTCTGTGGTTCGGTGCGCTCTTTGTGTGCCGACTCATGGGTAAGTCAGACCCGAAGCTGCGCCATGTCTATCTGCGGCATCGCCGCTACAAGGCATATTATCCGGCTCGCAGCACGCCCTACCGTGAAAACACGACAAGCCAAGGGAAGCAATACAAATGATCATTCAATCTATTTCATTTGCCATTGCTGTTTGCGGTGCGGCGCTGTTGCTTATCCTTTTTGCCCGTATCCGTGCGGTCGATGCTGAATTGAAGTTGAAAAAGCATCGTTCCAAAGACGCGGGACTGGCCGACTTGCTCAATTATGCTGCTGTTGTTGATGACGGTGTAATTGTCTGCAAGAACGGCGCTTTTATGGCCTCTTGGCTGTACAAAGGGGATGACAACGCCAGCAGCACCGACGAACAGCGGGAAATGGTGTCGTTTCGTATAAACCAGGCTCTTGCGGGCCTGGGTAATGGTTGGATGGTTCACGTTGATGCCGTGCGCCGTCCAGCTCCTAAGTATTCAGATCGCAATACTTCGGCTTTCACTGATCCGGTTTCTGCCGCGATTGACGAGGAACGCCGTCAGCTCTTCGAGGGCCTGGGTGCTATGTATGAGGGTTACTTTGTTCTAACCCTGACATGGTTTCCACCTCTGCTAGCTCAGCGAAAATTTGTTGAACTCATGTTTGACGATGACGCCGAAATAGTTGGCAAGAAAGCCCGCACCAAGGGGTTGATTAGCCAATTCAAGCGCGAAATAAGCGGTATTGAAAACCGTCTGACAACTGCTGTTAAGTTGACCCGCCTTCGCGGTCAAAAAATCGTGAACGAAGACGGCAGCAAAGTTACGCATGACGATTTTCTGAGTTGGCTTCAATTCTGTGTTACTGGCGTAAGCCATCCGGTTCAACTGCCTAACAACCCGATGTACATGGACGCTTATATTGGCGGTCAAGAAATGTGGGGAGGGGTAGTGCCCAAGGTTGGCCGCAAGTTTATTCAGGTCGTTTCTATCGAGGGTTTCCCCTTGGAGTCTCACCCTGGAATCTTGAGCGCCTTGGCCGAATTGCCGGTTGAGTATCGTTGGTCGTCGCGCTTCATTTTCATGGATCAACACGAATCCATTAAGCACCTGGACAAGTTCCGTAAAAAGTGGAAGCAGAAAGTCCGGGGGTTCTTCGATCAGGTATTTAATACTAATAGCGGCAATGTAGACCAGGACGCCTTGTCTATGGTCCAGGACGCAGAATCTGCAATTGCAGAAGTAAATAGCGGACTGGTTGCTGTTGGATATTACACCAGCGTCGTCGTCCTAATGGATGAAAGCCGGGATCGTCTGGAACAGTCTGCACGCCAGGTAGAGAAATCAATTAATCGCCTGGGCTTCGCCGCACGAACTGAAACCATTAATACCCTGGATGCCTACCTGGGCAGCTTGCCGGGGCACGGTGTAGAAAATGTGCGCCGTCCGCTTATCAATACGATGAATCTGGCCGACCTGCTACCGACAAGCACGATTTGGACAGGAAACGCCGATGCCCCTTGTCCGATGTATCCGCCCTTGTCACCGGCTCTCATGCACTGTGTTACCAGTGGATCAACGCCGTTCCGTTTGAACCTCCACGTTCGTGATTTGGGGCATACCTTCATGTTCGGCCCAACGGGTGCCGGTAAATCGACACACCTGGCCCTGATTGCGGCTCAGCTTCGCCGTTACGCTGGCATGTCGATCTACGCATTCGATAAAGGCATGTCGATGTATCCGCTAACCAAAGCGGTCGGCGGCCTTCACTTCTCAGTCGGCGCTGACGATGACCGTTTATCCTTCTGCCCATTGCAGTACCTTGAAACCAAGAATGATCGCGCTTGGGCAATGGAATGGATAGATACCATCCTGGCGTTGAACGGGGTTAATAGTACGCCTGCCCAGCGAAATGAAATCGCTCATGCGATTGTGAGTATGCACGAAAGCGGGGCGCGTACTTTGTCTGAGTTCTCGCTGACTATCCAGGATGAAAGCATCCGTGAAGCTATCCGCCAATACACGGTTGACGGCTCTATGGGGCATCTTCTGGACGCAGACGAGGACGGTTTGTCACTTACCGACTTCACCACGTTTGAAATTGAAGAGTTGATGAACCTGGGCGAAAAGTTTGCCCTGCCAGTCCTGCTATACCTGTTCCGTCGTATCGAGCGCAGTCTTAAAGGCCAGCCCGCCGTCATCATCCTAGATGAAGCTTGGTTGATGCTTGGGCACCCTGCTTTTCGCGAGAAAATCCGCGAATGGCTCAAGGTGCTACGTAAAGCTAACTGTCTGGTTCTCATGGCAACACAAAGCCTGTCCGATGCAGCTAACTCCGGCATCTTGGACGTTATTGTGGAATCCACTGCAACCAAGATTTTCCTGCCTAACGTCTATGCCCGCGACGAGGACACATCTGCCCTTTACCGCCGAATGGGCCTTAATGCTCGTCAAATTGACATTCTGGCAACGGCTGTTCCCAAACGTCAGTACTACTACGTCTCTGAAAACGGGCGCCGCCTCTATGACCTCGCCCTGGGGCCTTTGGCTCTCTCTTTTGTCGGTGCTTCTGACAAGGAATCCGTGGCAGCTATCAAGCAACTGGAAGCCAAGTTTGGCGAACAATGGGTGCATGAATGGCTCGCAGGTCGTGGCCTGAAACTTGATAACTACCTGGAGGCAGCCTAATGAGCTTTTCCGAGAAAATTAAAGGGCTGGTATTTAAAAAGCCCGCCCCTGGATATGACCAGGAAGAAATTGCCGAGATCGAGGCGCAGGACAAAAAGTCATCACGCCAAGAGGATAATGAAAATCCTTATCTGACAGCTCGTCGCACTTGGAATGAGCACGTTGGTTCTGTGGTGTCATCACGTCAGACCTGGCAAGTGGTCGGCATCCTGTCGTTAATGATCGCCCTTGCCGGTGTTGGTGGTGTTATCCATATCGGCAGCCAGTCCAAGTTCATCCCTTATGTGGTGGAAGTGGACAAGCTTGGGGCAGCTCAAGCGGCGGGGCCTGTTACTGGCTCTGATGTTGCCGATTCGCGTGTTTTGGGTGCCACTGTGTCGGAGTTCATCGAGAACGCCCGTATGGTGTCGCCTGACGTAGCTCTGCAACGCAAGGCAGTTTTCAGCGTTTATGCACACCTGGCCCCGAACGATCCCGCAACCATAAAGATGAACGAATGGCTTAACGGTAACGCCGATGCCAGCCCGTTCAAACGAGCCACCAAAGAAATGGTGAGCATCGACATTACATCTGTTCTGCCGCAAACGCCGACTACTTGGCAAGTGGACTGGACAGAAACAACGCGGGACCGTCAAGGGGTATTGAAGGGACAACCAACCCAATACCGCGCCCTTATTACTGTGTACACCGCTGACACTTCAACGCAGACCACGGAAGAGCAAATGCGTAAGAACCCACTGGGTATTTACGTGCGTGATTATTCCTGGTCACGGCTGCAATGATTACGAGGCTATTAACCATGAAGAAACAATTTTCCGCTGTGATCCTGGGTGCTGCGATGCTGGTGCCCTCTCTGGCTACGGTCGCGCACGCGAACGGGCTTGAGGACAAGTATTTCACCAACGAGAACCCAACTCTGACCCAGCAAGAACGTCAGGCGCTGGCAATTGCACAGCGTTGGCAGGCCGGGGGCGACAACGGTGGCATCCGTCCCTTTACTGGCCGCAACGGGGCCATCCAGTTTGTATTTGGCGCACAGTCTCCCAGCGTGGTTTGTGCTGTGCTCCAGGTCTGTGATGTTGCGCTACAACCTGGCGAATACGTTAACTCGATACAGTTAGGTGATACCGCCCGCTGGAATGTCGAGCCAGCCATTTCCGGGACCGGGGCAGGGGAAACCCAGCACCTGCTTATCAAACCAATGGACGTGGGACTGGAAACCAGCCTGGTCGTAACTACCGACCGTCGCGTTTATCACATTCGTTTGCGCTCACACCGCACCGAATACATGCCTCAAGTTGCGTTCACCTACCCGGAAGACGCCCTTGCCAAGTGGGATATGGTCCGCACCCGCGAACGCCAGCACCGCGAGAACAACACAATCCCGCAAACCCGCGAGTACTTAGGCGACCTGTCATTTGATTACGAGGTGTCTGGCTCTGCGTCGTGGAAGCCGGTGCGCGTTTTCAATGACGGCCACAAGACCATTATTCAAATGCCGCGTGCCATGCAGCAAACAGAAGCGCCGACGCTCCTGGTTGTTCGTAAGGACGGGGGCCTTTTCTCAGACCCTGAAACTGTCATGGTTAATTACCGCGTCCAGGGGGATCGCTATATCGTCGATACGGTATTTAACAAAGCAATCCTTATCTCTGGTGTTGGTAGCGGCCAGGACAAAATCACCATCACCAAAGAGGACGATTAATCATGCGTAAACTTATCGTCGCAGTTCTGTTTTCACTGGGTTTGGCTGGGTGTGCAACGCACGCTCCATACGGCAACTTTGTCAAGAATCCGGCAGGACTCAATCAGCAGGAAATCGCCAGCGATACGGTAGAGAAAATAACCGAACTGTACCCGCCTGCAAAAACTCGCTTCGAGTTGAAACAGCCTACACCTGACGCCTTCGGTACGGCTTTGGTTCGTGGTCTCCGTGATCGAGGTTACGCCCTTCTGGAGTTTGACCCGGAAGCAGCCAAGGCGCAGCAAAGCCAGCAGGCTACACGCTCGACTAGAACCGCTCCGAACGTGGAAGCCACAACGGCTACGGCTAACCCAGCTCCAACCGGATCAGGTTTGCCACTTCGTTACGTATTCGACCAGTTCACCGGCACCAACATGTACCGCGTGACAATTATGGTCGGCAATGAGTCCCTGACCCGCCCGTATTCGCAAGAAAGCGGCGGTATCGTTCCAGCGGGCTATTGGGTTCGCAAGGAGTAAGATATGAGCGAAAACAACGATCAAATGTCCCCGGACGCCTCACCTGGTGAGGTGTCCAAAAAATCCGGGGTGCGTCGCGTAAATAACCGCCCGATGTACATTTTGTTTGGTGTCCTCGGCTTGTTCCTCCTGGTCATGATGATGGTTGCTGCCGACCGTGCAGCCCAGCAGAACGCGCCAGGCGAAGGGCCAAAGGAAAAGGCAGGCAATACCTCGATGTTTGCCAATGAAATCGCAGGTACTCAGACAGACGGTTTTATCCCGGCTGCCGAGCCTCCGGTTGTTCCGTCTCTGAACGAACCCGTTGCACCAAATGAAGGGGCGCAGGAAGAGAGCCAGGACGCCGCGCCTGTAACTGTGGCTCGCCCGGTAAATCCTGACTTGCCGCCTGCACCGCCTCAAAATACGGGTTCACAATCACAACGCGACGATGAAGCCGAACGCATTCGCATGGCGAAGCTGCAAATGCTGGAACAAGCTGTTAGAGCCAAAACCGGCGTACAAGCTACCGCCCCGCGTAGCAGCAGCGACGGTGGTTCATCACAGCCAGTCAGCAACCATCCGCAATCACGCCAAGACATGATTAACGAAATCGCCCGTGTCCGTCAGCAGATTGCGTCCAACCGCTCCGACAATCCGACTGCCGCTTATCAGCAGCGTATGGCTCAGATTGAAGGGATGCGCAACGGTGGCGGCTTTAGTGGTAGCGGTGGCAGCAATAGCGCCCCGATGTTGATGCAAACCTCAGCGAACGGCGACGGCAGTGGCTATTCGCAGTTTGACAACAACGGCGGGGATCGCTGGCAGCTTGGAGAACAAGTACAGGCACCGCGCAGCCCTTACGAGCTACGCGCTGGCTTTGTTATTCCGGCTACGCTGATTTCGGGTATCAACTCCGACTTGCCCGGCCAAATCGTTGCTCAGGTATCACAAGACGTATCGGACACTGCAACAGGGAGTCACTTGTTGATTCCTCAAGGTTCGCGGCTTGTTGGTTCTTATTCGAACGATGTGGCCTACGGCCAAGAGCGAGTTTTGATTGCCTGGCAGCGCATTATTTTCCCGGACGGCAAGGCTTTGGATATTGGTTCAATGCCAGGCGCTGACGCCGCTGGTTACTCCGGCTTTCATGACAAGGTTAACAACCATTATCTGCGTATTTTTGGGTCTGCGTTCCTTATGTCTGGCGTCACGGCTGGCGTAACGCTTAGCCAGGACAACGACAACAACAGCGACGGCAATAACCAGCGTGCCAGCGATGCACTTAGCGAGGCGCTTGGTCAACAGCTTGGTCAAGTCATGGTCGAAATGATCCGCAAGAACATGAATATTGCTCCAACACTGGAGATTCGCCCTGGTTATCGCTTCAACGTGATTGTCACCAAAGACATGACTTTCTCGAAGCCTTACAGCTCGTTTGACTATTAACGACAAGGAGAAAACGCCATGAAGAAAAAGAAAAGATTTTTAGCCGCTAAAGTTGCTCTGGTCGTCGCTATGACGGCCACCACTTTGCAGCCTGTTCAAGCCGGTATTCCCGTTATAGACGGCGCAAATCTTACTCAAAGCATTATGACTGCTTTGGAAGCTGTAGCGCAGACGGCTAAACAAATCCAGCAGTATCAAACGCAGTTGCAGCAGTACGAAAATATGCTGCAAAACACAATGGCCCCGGCTTCTTATATTTGGGACCAGGCGCAGCGCACCATCAACGATCTGAACCAGGCGACCAACACTATCGCCTATTACCAAAACCAGCTTGGCAGTCTCGATGCGTACCTGGGCAAATTCCAGGACGTAGCTTATTACCGCAGCTCGCCATGCTTCTCACCTACGGGGTGCAGTGATGCCGAATGGGCCGCAATGGATGAAAACCGCCGTTTAGCCTCCGAGTCTCAGAAAAAGGCTAACGATGCGGTATTTAAGGGATTGGAACAGCAGCAAGACAACCTGGAAGCCGATGCCCGTCAGCTTAACCGCCTTCAATCTGGTGCTCAGAGTGCAGACGGCCAACTAGCAGCAATTGGTTATGCCAACCAACTCGCCAGCAACCAGGCCAACCAGCTCCTGCAAATTCGTAGCTTACTGATTGCTCAGCAAAACGCCGTAGCTACTCGGATGCAGGCCGAAGCAGACAAAGAAGCCCAGCAACAAGCAGCATCAGAACAGGTGCGGAAGGGCAGCTTTGTAGCCAGTCCAGACCGCTCTTGGTAAGGGGGACCAATGAAATCAATTAACACTATTCAATTAATCGGGGCCGCTTCTGTAGCGGTCCTTCTAACCGGCTGTTTTGATGAAAAGTCGCCGGAAGTAAACGACATCAATTGTCAGCACGAAAACATCTTAAAAATCGAGGACAAGGCCATGCAGCAAGAATTTGCTTCTAAGTGCCTGCGTCGTGGCAACCCTCGGTCTGGCGAGTTTAAAGCCAGCCCTGAGAAAGATTGGTGAGGTACTGAATTATGAAATTGCCAGCCAACCTTAAATCCGCCATGCCGTTAATCGTCTGGCTGGCGTTTTTTGTTGCAGCTCCGGCTCACGCCGCAATCGACAACTCCGGTGTACTGGATAACGTCTTAGCTCGCTATTCGGCAGCAGCGGCCTCTTGGGCCGGTGTTATTACCGATGCGGCAACCTGGTTATTTTGGACACTTGTTGTTATGTCGATGGTCTGGACGTTCGGCATGATGGCATTGCGAAAAGCCGACATTGGCGAGTTTTTTGCCGAGTTCGTCCGCTTCACCATTTTTACCGGGTTCTTTTGGTGGCTGTTGATCAACGGCCCCAACTTCGCATCTGATATTTACGATTCACTGCGTCAGATTGCCGGTAACGCTACCGGGCTAGGTTCGGGATTGTCACCGTCTGGCGTGGTAGACGTGGGCTTTGAAATCTTCGACCGGGTATTGGATCAGTCATCGGTTTGGTCGCCGGTTGATTCATTCGCCGGCATTCTCATGGCCCTGGTTATTCTTGTCATCCTGGCGTTAATCGGTATCAACATGCTTTTGTTGCTGGCCGCAGGCTGGGTACTCGCTTACGGCGGGGTTTTCTTCCTGGGGTTCGGTGGCTCGCGCTGGACCTCGGACATGGCAATCAACTACTACAAAACCGTGCTCGGCGTTGCTGCTCAGCTTATGGCAATGGTGTTGTTGATTGGTATCGGCAAGACCTTCCTGGATGACTATTACAACCAAATGAGCGAGGGCATCAGCCTGAAAGAAATGGGCGTCATGCTCATTGTAGCGGTGATCCTTCTCGTTCTAGTTACCAAGGTTCCTCAGATGCTTGCGGGCGTCATTACTGGCGCAAGTGTCGGCGGCACCGGCATTGGTAGTTTCGGCGCAGGCGCGGCGCTTGGTGCGGCAGGCATGGCAGCAGCAGCAGCGGCTACTGGTGGCGCTGCAATGGCAGCAGGGGCGTCCAACATGGCAGGTGGAGCGCAAGCCCTCATGGCCGCATTCAACAAAGCTAATGAGAACGTGGCTTCCGGCAGCGACATTATGTCTGCGTTCACTGGCGGCGGTGACGACGGCGGTGGCGGTGGCGGTGGCGGCGGCGGTGGCGGTGGTATGCCATCCGAAGAAGCCAGCACTGGTGATACCCCGTTTGCTCAAGCGGCTGGCTTTGGTGGCGGCGAATCTTCTGGCAGCGATGCTCAAGCCTCTAGCGGTGGCGAATCTTCTGCCGGTAGTGACCAGGGAGCCTCTGAAACAGCCAGCGCAGACACTGGAGCAACGGACACCCAAAGTTCAAACGAAGGGCAGGGCGATAGCTCGTCCGGCGCTCAAGCTGCAACAGCAGCGGCAACCGGTGGATTTATGGCCGGGGCAGCAAAAGCAGGCCGGGTCGCAGCCGATACCGGCGCGAACTTGGCAAAAGGAACCGGGGCAGTAGCCAAGGCTAAGGCCGGACAAATGAAGTCTAAAGCCATGCAGCGCATCGGTGACACAACGGGCGGCAAGATTGCCGCTGCAATCAAGGGCCAGGGGGCAGCCCCAGGGCAAGGAGGTGGTGAAACAGGAAATGCAGGTGATAGCGGCTCGTCAGAATCTGGAGCCTCTAACAGCTCACCGTCGTTCGATAGCGATAGCTTGAGCGGTGGCAACGGCGGCGGCTGGGTAAACCAAACAGGCGGCTTTGATTCTCTGTCCAGTGAGGATCAGGACAAAGCCCGCCAATCACACGCTGAGTGGCAAGCACGCGACCCGGAAAAGCACTCCTTCGACGTTGGGGATTATGTTTCGTATGCCCAGGAACGCCAGCAGGAGCGCAACGAAGAGGTTGCCAGCTTTGTCAATAAAGGCCGTTCGGCCTAACTAGATAGGAGTAATTGAAATGAAACAACTTTTCGTTGCCCTTAGCCTGTTTGCAGCCGCATTTGCGTTTACTGCACCGGCTCAAGCGGCCTCTCAAGATGAATGTTCAATTTGGATCTGCCTGCCGGGTGGCTTCCCTTCTGGCTGCGGTGCGGCCAAGTCAGCGATGCGTGACCGTATCAAAGATATGAAGTCACCGCTTCCCAGCTTCTCGTCCTGTGCGGTTAACCCGCCGTCAGGTAGTGGTAGCCACATGACCTCTGATTTCGGTTATGCCGCTTATATTCCGCCTCGCAGAGTTTGCAGCGAATACCGCCGTTATGGTCGCGATAATGAGCGGTGCATTGCCTACGAAACTCTACCGGAACAGTACGTAAAGAACACCCGTTGCCGCGTTGACCGCGACGGCGACCGTCACCCGCGTTACTGCACCCGCACGTACCGTTGGGCGGAAGTGTTCGTTGAAGGGCAGCTTGCAGGCCCAACCTACTACTGGAATTAAGGGGGTTGTCATGCTGCCATTCATTGCTGATATGCCGCCCCTGGAACAAGAGCGCGTTGTGTGCTCAATCTCGGCTGCCGTGAAATATGAAGTGCCCGCCAATATCGTGCTGGCCGTAGCTGAGAAAGAAGGCGGCAGGCCGGGCCAGCGGGTGCGTAACTCGAATGGTACGCATGACGTTGGGCCTATGCAGTTCAATACTGCATACCTCGGCGACCTTGAGAAATACGGTATCACCGCGAACGATGTGGCAGCCTCCGGCTGCTACTCGTTCGACCTGGCCGCCTGGAGATTGCGCGGACATATCCTGAACGACTCCGGGGATATTTGGACCAGGGCCGCAAACTACCATTCCCGCACTCCTAAATACAATGTGATCTATCGCGGCGACTTAATCCAAAAAGCGGTCAAGTGGGCCGACTGGCTTGATGAACATTTTTCGACTGTCAATGTGACCGCCCAAGGCGGTGCCACTCCTGGCAACGGGACTGCTATGCAGCAAGTTATCCAGGAAGCGGCCAAAATCGAGGCTGACAGTTCTAATAGACAGACTGAACGCCAAGAGCAGGGGACTTACAGCCCAAGCCAACAAACCGGCTATGTGCCGCGCACAATCACGTTTCAAAGCACGGGGGCAGGGCAATGACCGATAGTGCTGCCTCGTTAAAATCCTCTTGGTCCATGCCTCACCTGCTTATTGCCGATGGCACTGTGGAAGGCTTGAAGTGGCTGGGCTTGCTGCTCATGACCGGGGACCACGTTAACAAGTACCTTTTCAATGGCACGCTTCCCTTTTTGTTTGAAGCTGGCCGCCTGGCAATGCCGATTTTCGTCTTTGTGCTGGCGTTCAATCTGGCTCGCCCGGGCCAACTCGAAAGAGGTGTGTACCAACGCGCAATGAAGAGACTCGCGGCTTTCGGTGCCCTGGCCTCGGTCCCATTCATTGCCCTGGGCGGTCTATATGCCGGATGGTGGCCGCTTAACATCCTTTTCACGCTCTTGGCTTTGACGGCCACGGCGTACCTGGTCGAGCGTGGGCACATCGTATGGGCCGCCCTTGTACTTATGAGTGCCGGGGCAATGGTCGAGTATTGGTGGCCTGCGCTCCTGTTCGGCCTGGCCGTATGGTCATACGCCAGAAAGCCGACCTTATTAGCGGCTGGCGTTGCCGTTATCGCCTGCGGCGCTCTGGGTTTCATCAATGGCAACATGTGGGCACTGGCAGTGCTCCCGGTGCTGCTCGCTGCAACCTGTCTTGATTTAAGAATGCCCCGGCTTCGCTGGGCGTTCTACGCCTATTATCCGTTACACCTCGGCGCTCTGTGGCTCATTCGCATTCCAATGAGCCATGCCGGATACCTGTTTTTTTGATTTGGAGTAAGTCATGCGTAAATCACTTTGCACACTTCTAACTATTGGCTGTTTAGCCTTCACTGGTTCGACATTGGCCGCCTCGAACGACTACCGCGAACCAGTATCAAGCACTCTTTCAGTTTCTTTTGCTGACAGCAGCACCACTTTTCAACCAGGCCCAACAAATGCCGTTCTTCTGGAAGCGGCCAGGGACGCATCCCTGGTCACTATCAATGGCCGTACCAGCACAACCCGCCCAAGCAAAAGGGATGAAAGGCTGGCTTTGGCTCGCGCTGTTTCTGCCCGTGATTACCTGGTTGCTCACGGCGTTTCGCCGCTCAAGATAATGATCAACTACGTGTCTGCGGCTGACTTCGTGGCCGACAACGGGACGCCAGAAGGGCGGTATTTAAACCAGCGCGTAGACATTCAAATGATCTACGTTCCAATGTACTGAAAATAAGGATTGAACATCATGGCTGCACTTAATCAGACCAAAGAATTGCTTTCTATCGTCAGCAACCAAAAGGGCGGGGTTATTCCCGGATGGATGGCAAAGGATGCCTCTAAAAAGCTCGATGGCGACCAACCCAACACTGAGCGGGCCGAGGCTGTTATTAAGAAGCTGAACGAAAGCGAAAACCACCCAGCTTTAGCGGCTAAAGTTCGGGAGGCTGAAAAAGAGATTTCACAGCACAAGAAACTGAACCAGGACAAACCGCAAAAGCGCGGTATGCGAATGTAATACACCAGGGAATAGGGGGCTGATATGAGAATACCCACGCCAGAAGAGACAAGGAACGCTCTCGCACCAGAACAAATTGCGCTCTATGAAAAAATAGGCCAGCAACTCCAGCAGTCACACGGTGAAACCCCGCCAGGGTTTCACTTGACTGGATGGCTCTGGAAAAACATGGCCGAGGCTGAGCGAATTGGCTGGAGTGAATCTTTTATTATGGAATTGTTGGACCCTTCTTATATCCGCTTGCTAAATGATTTAAAGAAAGGAATCGACTGGAGATAACACCATGAATGACAAATTAAGCCAGGCAATACAAATCGGCGCTGCAATCAATGGCCGTATTTATGATCTGGTTGCACTATTTATGAAATTTGCCATTGTTCGCCCGGCAGTAGTTTTATTTATTTTTGCCCTGGCGTCCATTGCCATAAATGGCGGCTTTCATCAATCAAGTAAATCGGTTATTGAAACGGTAGTAAGCCTGGTTGAGCTTGGCCCTGCCCAGCAGGGTTATATCAACTTGGAATCCTGCGCCGATGACAAGCCCGCTGCATCAACTGACACCATGCCTGCGCCGACCACTTGCACTAATGTAGTAACAGAGGCGGTGCCGGTCGATCTGCTTGCCGGGCAGTTCGTCAAATTAATGCTAACCTGCTACCTGGTAGCGGTGGTGTTTGGCTTTGTGTTTTCTTTCTTCTTCTTCTCGCGCCCGCTTCGTATCGCAGACGTTCGGGTACTTGGTACGGCAAGACTTGCCGAAGGTGCCACTAAAATCGACAACAAGGCCAATTAGTCCAGGATGCCGATAACAAAGCGATGCCAGTTCACCGATGGAGAGATTAAAAATGCTTATGAAGAAGCCGGGAGCCTTTCCGGCATGGCTGAACGTCTCAATATCACATACCCCACGGCTGCGACGTGGGCACACGAACTAGGATTAACCCTGAAAAACCAAGGGTACAATAAGCCTGCATTGGAAATAACTGGTTTGCAGTGCCGCCATGCTCGGGAATACCTTGGGTTAACGCGGGATGTGTTCTGCGCTCAATCTAACGTAAGTAAAACGGCTATCCGCGAGTTTGAACTAGGAAATTCAACCTTGCGCAAAGGAAACATGGACAAAGTAATGGAATTATTTAAGCGTTACCGCGTCACCTTTAATTCCGATGGTACGTTTGAATAAAGCCCCTTCGCGGGGCTTTTTTATTGGTCCTTTTCCTTCTGGTGTTTTGCCCAAACAAGTTTAACCTGGCTTTCACTGCAACCGGCCAGCCGTGCAGTTTCCGCAATTGTATGGTTTGGCCGTAGCTTAACAATAAGCTCATTCCTTTTTTCATCAGGTTTCCGGCCCTTGTATTTACCTCTTTTTTTAGCCTGGCTAATACCCTGCTTCTGGCGTTCCCTGCGGTCCTCGTAATCATCGCGGGCCATCTGCAAGGATAGTTTTAAAAGCAATTCCTGGACGGCCTCCAGGACGACCCTGGAAACGCCTTCGGCCCCGGCTACAAGGTCGGATAGATCAACAATACCAGGAACGGCCAACATAGCCCCTTTGCCTTGTATCGTGGCAATCAGGCGCTCAGCCTCTGGCAGTGGTAGGCGGCTGATTCGGTCGATCTTTTCCGCAATCACCACGTCCCCAGGTTGCAAGTCCTCGATCATGCGCAGCAGTTCGGGGCGATCTGCTCGCGCCCCTGACGCTTTCTCTCGATACACACCGGCCACGTAGTAACCGGCAGCCTTAGCGTTCTGAATAAGCCCTTCCTGGCGTTCCAGGTCTTGCGAGTCGCTACTGACTCGCATGTAAATTCGGGCATTCTGTGTCATGCTCTTTTTCACTCCTGGTTCTCTGCAATCAAGTTAACCAAGTCCTGGTCTGGTGTTTCGTCCAGGCAATCCATTAGCTCATACCAAAGGCTGGCCGGGCACACTTCTTTTGCCATTGCTTCCAGTTCTGTGCGTTCCATTTTTCTTTTGCTCCCGATATAGTCAATTTGGGTATACTCTATTTGACTATTATAAACCGATAGGCCAATATAGACAATCAGCAACTCTATTTGGCTAGTATTTTTTAGCCAACCCAAATTAACCAAAAGAAAGGAAGCCATTTATGAAATTGAAACTTATTACCGCTTGCGTCGTTGCTCTAACCGTTTTGTCAGGCTGCGGGATTATCGAAAAACAGGTTGCCAGCGAAGAAAGCCTGCAACAAAAGGCGTCGTTCGCCATCGGCACGCAGCCAAGCAACATTTCAATTACCAACGTGCAGTCTGGACTTGAAAAAATCACTTTCGATGCCGAAGCAAATGGCTCGCAATATAGCTGCTACTACACAACGGTAATCGCGGTGAAGTCAGACGCCATCTGTAAGAAAATGGGTGCACAGACTGACCCTAAACCGACAACGGAAGAAAGCCCGGGCGAGTGTAATGCGCTCCTAAAAGCTGCCGGTCGTTGTGAGTAATTGAGTTAAGTCTATGGACAAAAGCATGGAAGAGCTGGAAACGGCCAGGGCCGAAGCCCTCGAAAAAGATCAGTGCTTTTCAAAAGGCCGCCTTCGGGACGAATTTAGAATGAAACCCAAGCCCGACGCCGAGCCTGTCACGTTCTATAAGAACGGTTACGGCGGCAAGTTTGGGGTTTATAAAATATCCGATTGCGTCCCCATGAAGGCACGTAGCACCAAGCCGCCGAGCGAAAAGCAAAAGCGTGCTAGGGCGATTCTGGCCGTCAAAGCGAAGCTGAACAGCAAGGAAGCTAAAACCTCCAGCAAGGCGGTACGGTGGCTTGATGAAACCCCGCTTTTCCTGGACACCGAGACAACCGGCCTCGATGACCAGGCGCAAATCATTGAGCTGGCTATCAGCGACGCCCAGGGAACCATTTTGCTTGAAACGAAATTGCGGCCATCTGTGTCGATAGACCCGGAAGCCGAGGACGTACACGGCCTAACAATTGAATTTCTAGCGAACGCACCAACCTGGCCGGAAGTATCGGACCAGGTGCGAAAAATCCTCTGTGGTCGCGCTCTGGTTATCTTCAATGCTGATTTTGATACGCGCATGTTCCGGCAAACGGCGGCTGCTTATGGTGAGCCGGTCGAATGGGTTAGCGAACTAAAAACGCATTGTGCGATGTATCTGGCTGCCGATGCGTTTGGACCGACTAACCGGCATGGTTCAATCTCTTTGGCTGATGCGGTAGATTTTGCCGGGGTAACTTGGCGGGGGGCAGCTCATGGGGCTGTTGCAGACACTTTAGCTACGGTTGACCTGGTGCAAGCGATCGGAAATATCAGGCGTAACCTGGAAACCGAGCTGGCCGCCCTGGAAGAATGAAAAAGCCCCGCACTAGGCGGGGCTTTTTGTTACCGGCTCCGGCTCTTCGTCCTGTTCTGCACGGTATCGACAACTTTGGCATCAGGGTAATCCTTCTGAATCTCTTTCAGGGACTGCCCCGAAAATAAGCCTATCCACTCCCCATCCTTTTTAACTGCTGAGTCGATAGGCTTGGCCGCTCTCGATGATCGTATTTCGTATCGCATCTATACCCCTCCATTAATATAAGTTTTAAGCTCTTTTTTGCGTTTTCTACATTCCTTCATCTGTGCGGCAAACTCTTTGCGCGTAATGTCTCGATTTTTTAGGGACATTTTTAGCAAATCAATATCCTGTCGCAGCTCGTTTTCATTTATATGCGAGTAATGCCACGGGGCCACCCCTGTCGCTGCTGCCTCTGATATTGCTTCTTCGCCATACCCTTCCGCCCTCATGTCATGTAAATAATCCCAATCGCTCATATGTCACTACCTCTCTTAATAACCAATACGGGCCGACCGCTTTTGTTTATGAACTTGTTGTTCTGCCTGTTTCTGCTCACGCTTTCGTTCCGCTTCTTGGACAGCTTTGCCAACGGTAGCCCTTACCTGGCGTTCAACTCCTTCACGGCCAAGGCTGCTCTTGGTAGCCAGGTCGTTGAAGTCGGTGTGCTTCTTCATGTGATCTAGGGCGGCCAACTGTTCCTTGCTGAGCAAGGCTTTCTGTAGGTCTGCCTTGCGTTCTTCCGGGGCCGTCTCCAGGGCCTTAGATGCTCGCAAGTGTTCCCGGTAGCTTTGGGGAGTGATCGGGGCAACGCCAGCCGGATACTCTGCCTCTCCTGGAGCAAAAACCGGGAAGGCTGCCTTACCGCCGACCACTTTGGCCGCTTCCTGTGCTTTCGTCTTGCCTGGGTTCGTTCCTTGGGTCAGCTCCTGGTGTCGATCATCGTCACCAAGGACCACAACAGGCTTGTCAGGGAACTTGTCATGCAGGGCCTTCGCTACATTGGGAAGGTTGCCGGAATCGAACGCGGCCACGGTAGCAAACCCCAATGCCTCGGCATTGGTCGCGGCGGTCGCATAGCCTTCCTGAAGGACCAGGGCCGGGGCAGCTTCCAAGGACTTCATATCGCCGCCGACGATATGAAAACAACCTTCCTTGCGTGAATCCTTGGCGAAACGCTTGGTGCCGTCCTCCTGGATATATTGCATGGTCCACTGTTTGCCGTTCTCGTCGTGCGCCGGAATGTAGGTCTTTTTGCCTTCGGCATCGGTTAGAACGCCAGGATGGGGCTGGATGCCCTTATTTTGCATGTACGGCGTCTGTTCGGTGACTGGCATCAAGTTGGCCGTCTGCTTGCTGACGCGCTCCGCTGTGGCTTCCTGGGCCTGCTCCAGCTCTGCCGCTCTAGCTGCCAGCTTCTCGGCTGCTTCTGCTTGGAGCTTGGCTTTCTCTGCTGGATCGAGCGAATACCCCTTAGACTTCCATTTCATATCAACGCCGGTACGGTTGTTGGAAATGTAACCGGCAGGGTGGCCGTCAAGGTGGCCGACATAGAAACCAGCTCGCTCGCCTTTCTTGTCTCCTTCTACAGATACCCGGTGTTTTTTACCGTCCATGATTGGATGATCACCACTGACAACACAGCCCAATGACTTCATGGCTTCCGCAAACTCTTCGCGGGGTGACATGGCCGGGCCTTGTTGGCTCTTGACGTTATCAGGCATCCAGCGGCTTAGGCGTTCCATATCGCCTTTAGGGCCGACATACCAAGACTTGGCCGCTTTATCCCACTGTGCCCCGGCTGCCTTCGCAGCGCCGCGCTCACCATACGGCACAGCCAGGTATTGCTTTTGCTGTCCTGCGGTTTGAGTCTGGCCTTGTTCCTGCTGCGGGCGTTGTTGCGCCGTGGCTTCCTGAGCGGCCCCTTGGGACCATTTGGCAAAGGGGGCAGTGTCTACGCCAGGCGGAACAAACCAGGACTGCTGTTGACGGTCCCAGCGTGCTCCGAGGCCCTTTGCTTCGTCTTTCTCGCGGTATGGGACATTGATATAGGTTCGCTCCTGCTTCTCTGGCTCTGCCTGAACCTGCTGGCTGTCCTTCGCCTGCTGGGTCTGCTGCCGTTCGTGTTCGGCAATACGGCGCTGCATATCGCTGTCATTGAGCGTGGCCGTTGCTTCTGCGGTCTTGCGAGCTTCTTTAGCCGCTGAAATGTCGTCGTCTGTGCTGTTCGGGTCCAGGCGCACGCGAACTTCATTCACCCTAGACAGCTTGGCCGCCTGTTCGTGCTCGTTGGTTTCGGACAGTGCATCAACCAGCCCTAGCAGGTTCGCCAGCTCGTCGGCTTGGTTCTGGCTATTGAGATCCGCAACCCATTGGTGCATCCCGTTTTCATGCTGAGCATAAACGCCCCAAAACTCGGGTTCACGGCCAACAGCGTGCGCGGGTTCTACGAACTGCTCCCCGCCATCCTCGATAACCACGTTACCTTGAACCTGAACAGCTCCGTTCCAGTCTGCCGGTAAGTCAAAGCCGAGCATCTGCCGTGCTGTTTCTTCAAATGCCTGGGCGTCCATTTCTCCGGCAGCCAGGCGGCGACGTTCGTTAGCAACCTGGTTGATTGCCTGGGAATCTTCTTGTGATAGCGCGGAAAGCAACTGATCGCGCATCTGTTGGTTATTGGTGGGTAATTGCATCCCGGCCTCCTGTGTTTGCTCCGGGGCGGCCTCCAGCTTCTGCGTTTGGGCCTGGTCTTGCTCCTGGACTAACTTTTGTTCAAATGCCAAAACATAGTTCGACATTTTCTCTGCATCAGACGTTGCGCGGAAAATCTCCAGCGGGTCATCCTGGAGCGCCTTAATCCAGGAACCGACATAAGCGGCGTGCTGTTCTGGATCGTGACCAATTCCCAACTCGTCCCCCATGATCAGGCTAAAACACTCAGCCTTTAGCTCTTCCTTGGCGTACCCTTCCGATCCGAAAGGATGGGCCATATCTCGGTCAAGCCGTGAGCTGTGGCCGGTCCAGTGTCCCAACTCATGCAGGGCGGTCGCATAGTAGTTATCTGCGGTCGGGAACTGCTCTTTATCCGGTAAATGTATGCTATCGGTCGCAGGTCGATAGAAAGCCCTGTCATGCTCGCCGTGGCGAATATCAGCGGCTGACGCCTTCAAAATATGTTCGGCTCTCTCTACTGCGTCCCAGGTCTGCGTTTTCTCTTTCTGCTCCAGAGGCGGCATACCGTCGATTTGCTCGCCGTTGAAAACGGTCGCAAAGAACACGCGGGGGCGCTCCAGCATGACGGTTTCTTTCACCGGCTTGCCTTGTCCATCCAGGACAGGCTTGCCGTTGTCATCGAGCTTGTTTTGTTCCTCGGAAAACTTCCAATACTGAACCGGCGTCCCCTTCTCGCCTTTGCGAACCTGGGCACCTGTTGCTTTGGCTTGCTTATAAGTCAGCCAACGGTTATCACCATGTCCTTGGGACATTAGGTGAATAGCGTTGATACCTTTGTAACGCTTGCCGGTTGTTGGGTTCATCGGCATGAAGCCTTGGGAACCAGGTTCCCAAGGTTTTTGCCAAGGTGCGGTGCCTGCTTTGAGTTGTTCAATCAGGTTTTCCGCTACTGTTTCGTGAAATGGTTTTTTCTCGGCAGCCATCGGTTAGCCCTCCTTGTCGTCCTCTGGCACTGTCGCGTCTACCAGGTCCGCGTCACTTTCGGCGGCGTCCTCTTCTGACAGTGCATCCTCAACAAACGCCCCTACGGTTTCGGCTTCTTCCGGGTCAAACTCGGTTTGGTAGCCAGGGGTCATTGCGTCATCCAGCTTTTCGCGCAAGGCTTCGGCTGCATTCGCCTGGTCGTCAAAAGTGCTTTGTTCCAGGTTGTCATTGGTCTGTGTAGTCATGGGTATTACTCCTTGTCGGTATTGTTGCGTCCCTTGTTGTAGTTGGGACGGCCTTTAACATCGGGATAGGTCTGCTTACAGGTCGGGTAATTGGAACAACCCCACCAAAAGTGACCTTTCTTTTTTGGAAGCGGACGACGAGATAAGCCAGCGCCGCAAGACATGCACTTGAATACATCGGAAACCGGGGCTGCCTCTTTGCCACCTGCAATTGCAACCGCGCCGTCATTAGCTTTAGCAACCTGGTCCCTAATGAAAGCCTCTTGCTTGGCAATGAAAGCGGCTAGATCGGCTTTGCCAGACTCGACGCTTTGCAGCATTCGTTCATAAAGGGAAGTCAACACAGGGCTTTTAACCACTTCCGGCAGGGCATCAATCATGCTGCGCCCCAGGGTTGTACTGATAATTTGCTTGCCCTTAGTCTCCAGGTACTCGCGTCGCTTCAATTCGGAAATAATCGAGGCCCGCGTTGCTTCGGTGCCAATCCCGTCACCTTCGCGCAGCATCTTCTTGTGCTCTGGTTCGGTGACAAAACGGTGAATGTTGACCATTGCAGTGATTAACGTACCTTCGGTGAATCGAGCCGGGGGCTTCGTCTTGGCGTCCCTTCTCGCGGCTTGGCCGCAAGTAACCGCGTCACCTTGACCCATCCTAGGCAGTGACTGACTTTCGTCGTCCTGGTCGCTGTCGTCTTCGTCTGAGTTGTCTAAGTACACGTCATGCCAGCCACTTTTCGTGACAACCTTGCCTTTCGCGCTGAACCTCTCGCCTTCAACATCGACGGCAACGGTCGTGCTCATAAACTCATGGATCGGGTAGAACTGCGCCAGGTATGCCCGCACTACCAGGTCATAGATATTGCGCTCTTTGTCATTGAGCTTGTTTAAATCGCCCTTATGCATCGTCGGGATAATCCCGTGGTGGGCCGATACCTTCTTGTCGTTCCAGGTACGGGACCGAATACTGGTATCCGCTCCGTCAACAATTGACGCCAGACCGGGATTAACTGCTTTAACCGCAGCCAGTACGTCCGGGGCATCTGCAAACTGAGATTCCGGCAGATAAGCACAATCGGTTCGCGGGTAGGTGGTCAGCTTGTGTGTTTCGTACAAAGACTGACAGGTTTTAAGTGCGTCCTCGGCGCTGTAACCGAAGCGCTTGGACGCTAGGGCGGTCATGTCGGAAAGACTGAACGTCAGCGGGTGATTTTGCTTTTTGGCTTCCTGCTTATATTCGCTGATTGAGCCAGGCTTTCCGGTGAGTGATTCAACCAGGGCATTCGCAACGGCAGTGTCTACAAGTCTACCTTCAGCATCGAGGCCCGCTTGATCTTCCTTGGCCTTCCAGCTCGCCCAAAATGCTCCATTCGGGTGCTGAATTTCGGCGCGAATAGTGTGGAACGGCACAGCCTTGAATGACTCAATTTCACGGTCTCTAGTGACGACTAGGGCCAAGGTAGGGGTTTGCACTCTCCCAACCGTTAACAAGGCCCTAGAGCCGCCCCGCTGCGCTCTCAGTGTGTACGCTCGGGACAGGTTCATACCAATGAGCCAATCAGCTTTTCCGCGCCCTTCGGCAGCGTTTG
The DNA here is from genome assembly GCF_000442595.1 of Cycloclasticus zancles 78-ME. Taxonomy (NCBI): domain Bacteria; kingdom Pseudomonadati; phylum Pseudomonadota; class Gammaproteobacteria; order Thiotrichales; family Piscirickettsiaceae; genus Cycloclasticus; species Cycloclasticus zancles. Next base: position 26,562 of record NC_021918.1, read on the forward strand.
CAAAGCCGTGGTACTCCTTGTTGTCCTTCATGTTCGCCAGCGCTCGTTTAACAGATACCGAGTCAATAGCGTTCGACCAATAACGGATCACCGGCTTTTTGTTGTTGAAATGCTCCAGCAGTTCATCAACCAATAGTTGGCCTTCGCGGTCGGGGTCGCCAGCGTTCACGATTTGCGACGCGGATTTAAGCAGCCCGCCGATAACTCGAACCTGTTTCTTGGCGTCATCCTTGGGCCTTAAAATCCATTCATCGGGGATAATTGGCAGTTCATCAACACGCCAAATTTTGCGCCCCTTATCATTCGTGGGTACATCATCAGGGGTGTATTCATCCGGCCCCGCTTGCTCCAGCATGTGGCCGAAACACCAGGTAACTTTGTCGCCCCCACATTCAATGTAACCGTCACCCTTTCCGGTAACGCCCAGCTCGGCGGCAATGGCTTTTGCAACCGAGGGTTTTTCTGCAATAAATAGTTTCATGGTGGTTCCCTCCCCTACCAAGTAATAACTGGACGAATAACGCTCTTAACTTGTGAACGACTGACTGGCCCGAAGTAGCGACCATCAAATGAGGTATCGCTTACATCAGACATAAGCAGCAGCTCAGAGCTGCCGAGTGTGTATTGATTAGATTGGTAGCGCGGCAGCTCGCGGCCATCGAGGTCGGCCTTAATGGGCTTACTGTGCGGTAACAGCTCACCATCAACGGAAACGCCGTTATCCGTGACCGTTACCGTATCGCCTTTAGCGGCTAAAATTCGCTTCATCATGTAGCCGTAATCACCAGGGCAGAAACCTCCAGCGATATAGTCACGATCCTTGGCTGTGGCAAAAACCCCAACGTCCGGGGGACAAAACAGGACATAGGCCCCTTTTTCAATAGGGGCGTCAGTTGTCCAGTAAAGCCCTACCGGAATGCTCTTGGTGGTGTTGATACGCGCCCCGGCTGCGTAGCTAATGGCAGCAGCCGACATTGCAGCAACACCGGCAATGGCTACCCCTGCATAAATGCTTTTCAGGCTGATTTTCATATTGTCACGCCCTCCCCTTCTGGCTCCTCAACAATGCGCAGCTTGTCGCTGATTTTTGGGGCATCGACGCTTGCGCGAGCCTGAAAAACAGGGTCTTTGAAGTAAAGCGGCTGCTTGCCATAAACGGCGGGATAACCGGCAACGTAAATCACCATGTCACCGGCCTTTTCAATGTCACCGGCTGCATTCTTGGTAGGCCCTGGCATACGCAAACATTCATCAGGGGTGAGCAATGGGCGCTGCACTTCTTGAATGGTGCGAGAAACCTGGCCGAGCATGGCCGACGTTCGGCGGCCACTGGTAGTGATCTGCTCTTTGACAACGGTGGTTTGCCCGGTCAGGCGTGACAGGTGTTCCGCTGTTTCAATTCGGTTCGGCGGGTAAGCATTCTGAACGTGGCAGTTAGACGTTATGGTTTCGTCTGGACCATAGCCAGTTTCACGGCTTTTAAGCTGGTTCAAATCCTGGCAAATTAGGTAACACTTGATGCCATAACCCGCAACAAATGCCAGCGACTCTTGCAGAATCTCCAATTTACCCAGGCTCGGGAACTCGTCCAGCATAGCCAGCAAGCGGTGCTTGTAGTGTGCAACCGGACGCCCTTTCTCAAACGACATTTCATCAGCCAAAAGGCGAATAATCATATTGGTCAGCACGCGCACCAGGGGACGCAAGCGGGCCTTGTCGTTCGGTTGAGTCACAATATACAAACTCACCGGGTCATCGTTGTTCATCAGGTCTTTGATACGGAACTCAGACTTGCTTACATTGCGAGCAACCACCGGGTCACGGTACAAGGCCAGGTATGACTTGGCCGTTGAAAGCACGGAACCGCCTTCCTCTTCTGGTCGGTCCATCATGTCGCGGGCAGCGGAGCCAACCGCTGGATGATTTTGGCCGTCAACGTGGCCGTAAGTCGCCATTTCCATCCAAAGTTCGCCAGTGTCGCGCTCTGGATCGGCCAGCATTGCATCAACTACAGGCAGGCTTGCCGGGGTGCCTTCGTTCTTCGCTTTGTAAAGCGCATGAAGAATGACGCCAACCAATAGGGCGTAAGATGTTTTCTGCCAATGCGAATCCATACCCTTGCCATCAGGGTCAACAATAAGCGTCGCCAGGTTCTGCACGTCCCCAACTTCGTATTCTGTTGCGATCCTGATTTCATCAAGGGGATTCCAGCAGACACCGCCATTACTGGATGCTGGTTCAAACCGCAGCACCTTGTTTTTGGCGTGCTTTTGCCTCCACCCTGCGGTCAAGGCCCATAGTTCCCCTTTCAGGTCGGTTATGACGCTACTCTGAGGCCATGAAAGCAAGGTAGGAACAACCAAGCCGACGCCCTTACCCGAACGGGTTGGGGCATACGTCAAAACGTGCTCAGGCCCATTGTGTCGCAGATAAAAAAAGTTACCGTCTTTATCTTCCCAGCCGCCGACATAAACGCCGGTTGAAGTCGCTGGGTCTTTGCCCGTTACTACTTCCAAGGCTGTACGACCACGCGGCAGCAAGCCCGCCGCCTGAATATCTTTCTTCTCAGCCCACCGGGCCGAACCGTGCAGATATTCACTGGCTTTGGAGCTGTTCGACGTGACCACCTTGGCAATGGCAACACCCAGCAGGCCAACGGTCGTGACAACCATGCCGATACTACCGGAACGCATGAACTCGTCGGGATAGATGCTGTACCAGTCACCGGCCCAGCTCAGAATTGACCAGGGCGCATAAACATGACTGATATGGCTACCAAGGTTGTCCTGGTAATTAAATGTGTAAGCGAAAAACTGCGTTGCCGCTTGCAAGCCACCAAGTACGGATACTGCGCCTAGGGCTGGCAATAGACGTTGTTTCTTCGGTTTTCGGTCCCGTACTTGCGGACCAACTGCGTTGTTTATTTTTGGCTTCATCTGCTCCTTCCTTTTGATCTTTTGAGCGAACCTTGCGGAGTGACTGTCACGGCTTCACCGATACGAACGCGCTTCATTCGTTGCGCCGTGGCCTTGTCGATTGGCAGTACTAAGACTTCATCCCCGCGATTTAATAGGGCCAATGACTGCCCCTGAACATTCCTAATGCCGCCGTGAGTAACCGCACCATCCTGATTAGTATATCGTGAATGCTTCGGTATATCGAAACCTTTTAGGCGCTTAGCCTCCCGCTCGGCAATGTATTTATCTGCTGCGCTGGTCTGATCTGGCGTTATTCCTCCTGACCCAGAAACTCCCCATCGCAGTTGGTTATCTGGTTTGGCTCCTTGGTGCTCCAGCTCACCAGGTGCATTACCCGGCAAAAGCACTTCACCTCCTCGGGCGAAGCGAACCACACCGAGTGAGGACAGCGTTCGCAGACGGTTTTTTGCGAAGGACGGCGGTTTTCCTCCAATGCGCCCAACGTGGGGCTTGTTGAGGATAGGGCGGCTTCCATTTCCGGCGTCATTTCGACGGCCTGCGTTGGTGCTTCCGGTGCTGACTGACTGCCCGCGTCCTCGCTGGCTGTCTCCGGCTCTGCCTGTTGTTGCTGCTCGACTGTCTGCGGTTCCTCTTCCTCTTCCGTTGTCGTCGGCAGGTCCCCGCTCAACGCGGCCATTGCTGCGTCTATTAGCTCGTCCTCGCTCATTTCCTCTTCCGGCTTGTTCGTTTCGTCGGTCATGACTGTTCTCCTGTTGCAATAGCTGCTGCCTGCGGCGCTCCAGGCCCGCATCAGCAAAAGTGATTGGTAAGTTTGAAGTGGCGGCGGCAACGATCACCTGGGCTTTAAATCGAGGTGAACCAGTAACCGTGATCCGGTTGCCATATCGTTCCATTGCCATGCGCAAGGCTTCGGTCACTGCGTCACCAGTGGCAGCCCTGGAAACCTGCAACTTGTCGCCATCATCCCGGACGGCACCGCTGCCCGTGCGGAAAATGATGGTGCCTTTCTTAGTGATATTGTCCGTAACAGAGGCATGTCCCGGCTTCGCACCGCCTTCCCCCTTGATGGTGTCACCCTGGAGTCCTTTGGCTTGCTCTCGCGCCCGCAACGCCTCTAGCGCCTTTTTGTCGCCGTCGAGCGCCTGCTGTTTCAGCCAATCCGCCCAAGCTCGCCGCTTGTACTGTTCGTACAGCTCCTGACGCTCTCTCTTGTGCTCCTTGTTGATCGACTGAATTTCATCTTTCAGCGCCTTGTGGGCTTGTGCGTACAGTATTTTTTTGGAAAGGCGATCCCCGCCCATTAGCTTTATAGCCGAACGGCGCAGACGATTGGACCGCTTCGCGGCTTCTATCCGCCGATCCTTTTTCCCCCTGGCGTTATTCCATTCAACCTTACGCGCAGCGGTCAGGTTCTTTTGTTCTTCCTGATACCTGGCGTACAACTCGGTTGTGTTGACCTTGAAGCGAGTGGGGCGCTTGTCATATCGACGCTTTGCTTTCCTCTCGGCTTGCGCCGCTGTTTCTTCAAAAGCCCCAAGTCGTGATTCCAGCTTTGACTTGGATAAGTCACGGGCGACGGTACTAGCCTTAACTTGGGTTCCGTCCTCAGACTCAATGACAAAGCCATTGGCTCGCTGGCGAATATCTAAACCGTTATCACCCATAACCTGGTGAAGCTCTTCCCAGGTCTTGGCCGTGCGGATTTCTTCCAGGCACTCTCGCTTAATCCAGCTCACCAGGCTTTCAATACCCGCGTGTTGCTCCATATCATTCGCCCGACCTTGGGAAAGGGTCCGTGCGGACTTATGGTTAACACGCTGCAATCCATGCTCTTCTTCCAGCATTTCGCACATATCAGCCAATTTTTTATAAGACTGGTACGGCTCGTGAATAGTGTTTCTGGTCGGGTGTATTTTGTTGATGGCTATATGAATGTGCATGTGATCAGTGTCGTGATGAACGGCACTAACACGTTGATGCTCACCAAACCCCAAACCCGCACAAAGCCTTTCCTCAATGTCTTTCAAAACGGCCTCTGACGGGTTTTCTCCTGGAGGAAACCCAACAATCAGGTGAAAGGTTTTATCGCCCTCAGCGCGCGTATTGAGCTGCTGAGTAGCCAAAACCTCACCTATAACCGCCTGCATGGTGTCAGCCTCGCAGTTGGTCGCATTCACCAAACCAAGGCGCTCGGTTTTGCTTTGCTCGTCAGTGACGTATTTCACCAACCCAGCAAAGTCGGATTTTTTCAGCGAGCGCATGGGGACGTGCTTTGCAATCAAAGGCCACCCCCTGGAGTTTTAGCCGCTAAAATCATGACTCCGACCTCGGCATAACCACCTTGGTCATAACCTTGCCCATTTCCTCCTGTGTCGCCTCGATTTTGCTGAGCACAGCAAGGATTGTTGACTGGCCGAACTGAGCCGTTCGCACGTCATCTGTTAACCAAAGCTTCAACAGCCCACCCAAGCGACCAAGATCTCCATTTATGCGGGCCAGCTCCCGCACCTGCTCAAAATCGACCACGCCCTTAATCTGGTAGCCCTGACCAACTTCGCGCAGATACCGCGCCGCACTCATACCAGCACGCTCCGCCTGCGCTTCAATCCGCAGCTTCTCTTCGGGCAAGCAGTACACCTTGATTGGCGGACTGCTCTTCCGCGTCACCTTCTTTTCCTTGTCTGTCTCTATCTCATTACTCATTGATTGCACCTCTCCAACCGGCGGCAGCCGGTAGCCTCGCAGAGCAAGATGCCCCGTTGAGCGCCCCCGGCGCGAATAAGGGTGAGTGAAGTAGGAGCCGCCAACTTGTTGGTGGGCCTACTTCACCCATCTTGCCCGCCTTACGGCGTTGTTTACACCAAGGAAAGTGTACACCAGCCATTGTGTTTTACCATGTTTTTCGTTGAAAAATTGCGGATATATCGTAAAATGCGCTAAAGTAAAGGCATAACAGAAGAAACCCGCATGTTTCCTTGCATCAAAACGGCGCTTTACACGATAGAATGCACAGAAATACACAGGTTTACGTTTACAGGTTGATAAATGGGAAAATTCACTGACGGGCTGGAAAAGTGGGTCCAGGAGCGCGACAAGCGGCAAAAAAAGAGACGGCAGGACGCATCTGCCGTTGAATTTTTAGCCGTGAAAAAGGATGTGACCGAAGCGATAGAAGCGGGCTATTCACTCAAGACAATTTGGGAATACCTAAGAGAAGGCGGAAAGTTACGGTCTACTTACGAGACATTCCGCCGACACGTAAAACGCTTTATCAAATCCGCACCAAAGGACCAAGCGACTTTAGCCGCTAAAAATGAGACTGGCACTCCTGCTTCTGAAAAACAGCAAACCGACAACAAGCCGGAAGCTGCACCAAAGGCGGAAAAAACCGAGGTCAGAGGAAAAGAAAAGCTGCCCGGCACTGGCGGCTTTAACTATCAAGCAAAACCTAACAAAGAGGATTTAATCTAATGGCAAAAGTACATCTTGTTTTGCAAGGAAAAGGCGGTGTCGGAAAATCTATGATTTCCGCCGTTATCGCTCAATACAAAGCTAGCAAAGGTCAATCGCCTGTGTGCATTGATACCGACCCGGTGAATGCCAGCTTTGAAAGCTACAAATCACTGAACGTCAAGCATCTTAATATTCTGCAAAACGATGAGATCAACAGTAGAGCTTTTGACACTCTCATTGAAATGATAGCGGCAAGTGAAGATGATGTGATTATTGATAATGGGGCCAGCTCGTTCGTCCCTTTGACACACTACCTAATCTCGAATGAGGTTCCCGCGTTATTGCAAGAAATGGGGCATGAAGTTGTCCTTCACACAGTCATCGCCGGCAGTTCATCGCTTTTGGATACGGTCAACGGATTTTCTCAGCTCGCCAGCCAATTCCCTGCTGAATCACTATTTGTTGTATGGCTAAACCCATTCCTCGGGCCTATCGAACTCCAGGGCAAGAAGTTTGAGCAGATGAAAGCCTACACAAACAACAAAGAGCGAGTTACAGCCATTATTGACCTTCCAAGACTCAAAGAAGAAACCTATGGCCGCGACTTCTCAGAAATGCTCGAAAACCGCCAGACGTTTGCCGAAGCCTTGGAAGATGAATCTCTAACAATCATGACCAGGCAACGCCTCAAGATCGTTCGCGGCCAAGTGTTCGGACTGTTGGATAATGCGGCGGTGCTGTGATGGCCGATAAGATCGAGGAAACCATAAAGGAAATCGCGGCCAAACACGGCATAGCCGTGGGCCGCGATGACCCTATCTTGATCCTGCAAACCATCAATGACCGACTAATGCAGGAAAGCACTGCTGCCCAGCAAGCCAACCTGGACGCCTTTAAAAGCGAGCTGGAAGAAATCGCGCATCGGTGGGGGGATGATGCGAAAAACAAAGCAGAAAGGACGCTGAACGCCGCTCTGGCGGCCAGTAAAGAGGCAATGGCCGCAACCATCAAAGAAAACGCCAAGGCAACGGCAGCAGCGGCCAGGCAGCAAGTAGAAGAGGCCATTACCCAGGAACTCAAGCCCTCGATCCGGGAAGCCCGCAGGGTGTCTTATATGAATTTGATTGCGGCTGGAATGGCTGTTTTCGCGGCGGGCCTTGCGTTATGGGCGTCATGGTAGAGGTGTTACAACAAGATAAAGAAAAGCCCGGCCATGCCGGGCTTTATTGTTTATTGAGGAGGTCTATTCAACCCAAGGGATAAACCCCTGCTTTTCTCTTGGGTTTGCTTCTTCTCCTGCTCCTGTTTCTTCATTAAGGCTTGGTGTTGCCGCTCGGCCTGCTTCATTGAATCCCAATCCGCAGCCAGCTCGGGGTTCTCTGCCCGCATCTTCCTGGTCGCCAGCTCTTCAACACGCGGCGAATGCAACCCCATACCTTCCTTAATTTCCCGGACTGTCTCCAGGCGAGCATGAAGCGTCTGGAGCCTACCTTGCTGTTGCGCCTGGGAAGCCTGCCAGGCTTTCCGGGTTCCAGGCATAGACAGAAAACCGGGGCGGTTTGATTGCGTTTGTTGCAATCGAGCTTGCTGCCGGTTGATCAAGTTTTCTAGCCGATCCTCAATGCTTTCAACCTGGTCATGTTTGGCCTGGACATACATGGCAAGGGTTTCTTGATAGCCCTGCTCAACGGACGCCCCTTCAATCATGGCCTGCTGTTCGACTTCCAACCCCTCAGCAGACGAAACTAGACTTTCTCCGGTTAGACCCGAACGCCCCGCGCTTTTTGAGCGCGGCGGCGCTTCAACTCGGTTCGCGCCCAATCGCTCGATGCCTTCATGTCTTGCCGCAGTGATTCTTTCTCTGATTGCGTCAACGGTCTTGGCTGATTTGAGGTGTCCAGCTTCACCTTGTGTGAGTTTGTCGGTTCCATAACCAAACGTCTCCTGCCAAAATTGATTCATACTCGGGCCGTGCTTATTTTCAATGGCTGCCAACATGGAAGGCTTAACCGGCAGGTTAAGCGCCCCTTCATGCGCAGTCATCACCGAAGCAGCGACAACTTTGCCGCCTCGATTCTCCACATAGCCCCGCAAAGAGGCGACCGTTCCCCCCATTGTCAAAGTGTCGTCAACAACCAGGTACTTTTGCCCCTGTTTAACGTCACCCTCGAATGTAGGATTGAACGCCAGGCGATGGTCTGCGCCGGTATCAGTTCGACCTACCTTGTCGCTCTGGATTATCCCCAGCTCAACATCAAGGCCCAACCGATCCGCAAGCGCCTCGGCCATTGCCAACGGTATTTTGTTGTTACCAGCCGCCTCAACGGCCAAAACTGGCAACACCAGGGGCTTGCTGTCCCCCATTTGCTCCCTGATCTTCTCCACCGTTTCATCGGTGAGAAGCCTATCTACTAGCTCGATAGCAGCAGGCATGTCGCCAGACTTGGCTGCCTGGTACTCGGGTTCGTTTTTCAACGCTCCCAAGTCTCCATTCCTTATCACTTGAGGAAAATCGTCCCAAGGGGCACGCTCCCCGATTCCTAGCTTACTCAAAGGCACCTCCCGTTTTAGCCGCTAAAACTATCGGGAGCGTCCTCTGCTGAGTTTGACAGCCTGGGCGACTAATGCCTTGCCCTGGGCGTCGTAGCTAATGCTTTTTGCACTCCCAATATCAGGTACTATATCGAAATCTGACTTAGAGTGCATGACAAAGTTTTTGCCTATCTGCTGGTATATTTTGTTGTTATCGGCATGAACAATCACGCCATCATGGCGCTGTGACTTATCGGCTTCCTTAGCCATGTAAAGGTTGTATATGCCGGGCTTCAACGCTCCGGCCTTATCAACCTTTTGATTAGCCCATGCGCCACCCTGGTCGGTCTGAACGATCCGCTGGCCGTTCATAACCAAAAGGCGTTGCTTCATTTGCGGCGCTCCTTTGTGTTTTCTTCTACTGCTACTGGTTGCAAAGTCCCCGCCCACAAAAAAGCCGACCTCGGCAACCAAACGAGGCCGGCTTGCATTCTGGCTGGGAAAATCTGTCAAGGATGCCTTTAATAGTACGGTAAAAAACCCGATTTATCAGGTTATTTCTGCGAACCGTCGCCCTTCTCCCCGCGTGAAAGCGCAATTTCTAGCCCTTCAACACGTCCGCGCAGTGCCGCCGCTTCCTCTCTGGCCGTCGCCACCGCCGCCAGGGCAGAATCGCGCTCCGCACCTGCTTTCTCGACTTCACCTGTCAATACAGCAAGTTTTTCCTCGGCTTGCGCCTGTTTGGACTCCAGGGAAGAGTTGACGGCAGCCAGTCGCTCAGCCTCGGCCTGTGCGGCTGCTTTGGCCTCCTGGGCACTCTCCAGCGCCTGACTGTGCTGCGCTCGCAGCGCCTCGACTTGCTCCTGGTACTCTTTAGCCGCTTGCTTCGCATCGGCTTGAGATTGTGCCAACTCTGTCTTGTGATCCTTGGCCGCCTGCTTTGCATCAGCCTGGGCTTGTGCCAGCTCGGCTTTATGGGTGTCGGCTGCTTTCGCTGCGGCCTCCTGGACACGTTCCAGCGCCTGACGGTTCTTGTCTGCCTCCTGGTGCGCCCGATCCAGTTCGGAACGCAAGTCATTGGCTCGCCGCTCCATTTCACCACTACGGGCCTCGGCGGTAGTGGCTCGCTCGGTGGCCGTGGTCAGCTTGCCTTTCAAGTCGTCCACTTCTGCCCGCAACTCCTGGGCCACGCCCTCCAGGCTCGCAACCTGATTGCGCGAGTCGTCCAGGTCTGCCGATAGCTGATCTGCCAGTTCGACAGCCTCAAGTCTGGAAGCCTCCATTTCCAACCGGGCCGCTTCCAAGCCTTCGCGCTCACTAGCAAGGCGACCGTTCGCCAGCTCCAGGGCAACACCCCAAATCTCAGCCCCAACCTCTGACAACTTATCCATAACGCCAGGAGGGGGCGGCTCTTGAATCGGCGTATTGTCGGCAGCCTTGGCCGCTCTCCATTCCTTCATCGCTTCACTGATCGTGGTGTAACTGCCGCCGTCTAGGGCCTTGCGTACCGCTGCAAGGGTAGGGTTTTGACCGGCTGCGTCCATCTCGTCGGCCACCTGAAAAATCTGCTCTTTGCTGATTGCCATAATGCTCGCCCTCTGTAGTATGTTGTATTGTGTATAATACTACAACATACTACAAAAACAAGCAAGGATACATTTCGTGCAGGCAAAAAAAGCCCCGCAAAAGCGGGGCAGGGTGGGTGTGGTTCATGGCCGTGTCACGCTGTCACGCGGCAGCTTCGGCCCTCTGTAAGTGATCGAGGACGTGCGCCAGGTCGGCCATTGTCATCAAGGGAAGGGTAAATGATTTCTTTTGCTCCAGGGCGGCGCGAATCCGGCCTGCAATCATGATACAATCGTTGCTGCTCATCGCTAGTACCTCTCAACTGGTTAGCGTGGGTTACGCCCTGGATACGGTTGCCGCCGTGCCCAGGGCTTTCTTTTTGGGGTTAAGCTCCGTCCATCAAGGCCATCAGCTCAACCGTTCCAAGGTCCGCTTCAAACTCGTGGCCGTCGTCCTCGTATTTGATCCAGGCCCAGCCCTCAGTAGTAGGGCGACGATTAAGCATCAGTCGGCCCATACGCTCGTCATGCTTGACCATGATAATCGCTTTTTTCAGCTTGTCCGGGTCTTGCTCCTTCGGCTCCTTCTTCGCCGGGGCTTCGTCCTCTTCCTGGTCGTCGTCGCCTTCGGCATCAGTCTGGCCGGTGAAAGCATCCACGGTGTTCGGGTCGCGTTCCTCGTCCTCATGCTTGCGCTTGTCGTCCAGGTACTCACGCAGCAGCTTCACCGATCCGCGTGTTATCTCCTGCTCGTCGTCGGCCAGCCAGGCAACAACTTCGTCCGGGTTCTTCTTGTAAGCCTTAACCAGCTCGTTAATCACAGTCACGTCATTAACGCGGCCAGTGTTGAATGCCTCAGCAATCGGTTCCGGCAGGTCCAGCAAGGTAACGTGCTGGCTCACGAATGCAGCGGATTTGCCGATAGCTGCCGCAATGTCCCCTTTCTTAACGTCCTTAGCCAGTTCGCGGCCAATATAGTCGGCAATCTCGCGGGCCGTCAGCTCGTTGCGTTGCAGGTTTTCAATCACCTGGTCCGCTTCGTTGTAATCGTTGTCGATAAACGCCGGGATAGTCTCTTTTTCAGCGATACGGCTACCACGAAACCGGCGAGCGCCGTGGTTGATGATGAAGCGGCCCGGCTCGTCCTGGTTCTCTCGCACTGAAATCGGCGTTTTAACGCCTCGATGGCGAATGGTTGCGGCCAGCTCTTCCAGGCTCGATTTTGAAAAGCCCGGATTATCCTCTGTGCGTGGCTGGTTTGGATCTTCATCTATCAGGTCCAAGGCCAAGGCCAGGGGGCCAGCGCCGCCCTTCGTGTTTTCGGGGTCATTCAGAAGCCCGGACAGGTCGCCAATACCCTCCAGCCCCAGCCCCTCCATTTTCTGTTCTTTTTGCGCGCTCATGCGGTGATCTCCATTTTTGTAAACACAAGGTCAGCCAGGGCGCGAACTTCTTTCGCGGCTTTTCTGGCAGCCGTTTTTTTGATTTTCCAGACCGGTACACCGGAAGCGAGTGCATCCGCTATGCTGCTACGCAGGCCGATTGTGGTAGGAAGCATAAGTTGTGGAAATGCCTGCTGGAGCTGTTCCAGGTGGCGACCGTGGCGGGGGTTTCGTCCGTCTACCTTGCTCGGCACCATGCCCAAAAATTGCAGCTTAGGGTTAGCCTTCCGCACGTTCATTATGGCCGCGTTCATCTTCTTGATGCCTTGAATTGAATAGGCTTCCAGCTCGATAGGGGACAGGACATAATCCGCCGCAATCAGCGCAGCGGCCATACTTACCCCCAGGGAAGGGGCCGTGTCGATCAAGCACACGTCAAAGCCTTGTTCTGCCAAGCTGGCAATGCCAGCTCTAAAATGCTCACCCGCACGACTCAGTGACATGGCTTCCATGTTTGCCAGGGCAGCGTCAGATTCAATAAGAGCCATGCCGGGCGCGTCCTCTCCGTTTACAACGTCAAACGGGCCACCATTAAAAAAATTGCTTGCTACAACGCCTGTGCGGAACTCCTGGAGCGTATAAGAGGCGTTACCCTGTGTATCCAGGTCGATCACGGCCACCTTTTTGCCGCGTTCGTAGAAGTCAAACGCCAGATGCACCAAGGTTGATGTTTTGCCAACGCCGCCTTTTTGGTTTGCCGTGACCAGTGTTTTCATTACGTGTCCCTTTTCTTCTTGGCGTCCTCCGCCCATTTCTTGACGATGAACGCTTGATGTTCCGGCAGTATTGCCGTGACTCGCTCGAACCCCTCCGGCGTCAGCGCCTTGTGAGCGTCCCAAATTCTCTTGACGGCCTGATTGACCGCGCCTTTTGTCACTCCCAATAACGCCACGAACTCGGCTTGAGTTTTCCCCTCCACCAATACGCCATGCGCTATTTCGAGCGTTTGTTGTCCGACTCCCAAGCCTTTGATTGCAGCTTGAAATTGAGACTCCGTTAGTTGTTTCTTCATGGATTACACCCATACCAACCCCACACCCTAGTTATTGACTGAATAGCGGTGACAGCCGCCGAATACAATAAAAGTATAGCTATACTTTAGGGTCAGGTCAACACTTTAGCGGCTAAAATTAAACGCCTTTGGGTTTAAATACCGACACAAAATAAGTGAGAACGGTCAGTACGGCAAAATGAGCTAGGAACGTCCAGCCAGCGCTTACCGCTGGATCATCCCAGTAGTACACAGCCCGGACACCCTGAAAGAAAACGTCGATAGAGATAACCCATTTAAGCAACGGCCACACCAGGACAACACCAATCCACACCCAGCGCAGAATAGCCGCCAGAAATCCCCCGCCTTTCTTCGGGTTGCTCTGCGGCTTGCAAGGCTGTTGCTTGGCCTGTGCTTTTGGTTGCGGCGGCCCTGAATCAGTAGGGCCAGCTTTCGGAAACTTGATAATATTTGACTTTGACATATTCTTGACCCTCCACGCCTTCCGTGCTCCAATTGTCTATTGCTCTGCAAATAGGGCCACACCCTAGAGAGCATTGGTTTCGGTGTGACAGCGCCGGGCCAAGCGCCCCGGTCTAGGCCGGGGCGTTTCCTTCCTAAAAGCCAGCCCGGTGTTTTGCCTGTTCTACGGCCTCAATCGACCATTCCCCTTTGGCGTCACTTTCCAGTTTAAGACTGGCAAAATAAGCCTCTTCACGCAGCTTGCCCGCCCGTTGCTCCAGTTCCTGAGCTTCTGCCATCTTGTCCGCAATCGAGTCACGGCGAGTGGTAAAGTCAGTAGCGGCCACGTTCGGCAAGGCATCGACCCAAGACATAATTTTGCTATTCGTCATCGGAAATTCTCCGGTTGTTGACCTGGGCGGTGTGCCCGGCCTTCACTTAATATATTAGGGCATTTTGCCCTAGCTTGTCAAGCGAATATTTCGTTTTATCGAAACATTTTAGCCGCTAAAATTCAAGCTCAATACCTTCTCTTGGCGTTCAATCTTATTTCCAAATCTGACCAAGCCCCGCGAAATCGCAGAGCAGCGCCCAATTTGCATAAGAAATATTTGTGTCCTCTCCAGTCCAGCGGCGAACCGTTCGGCCTCCACCTTCACCAAGCCCTAATGACTTAGCTGCAACGCTGGCACTAAACCCAGCCATACGCAGAACCTCGCGCACTTCTTCACCAGTTGGATGCGACCACTTTTCAGCAGGGCGCAGGCACTCAAGTCGAATATTCGGCTCACTCATTGTTTGTTTCTCCTGTATCTATTACGGGGCGCAACTGATCAAAACTGTAGATCGAATGCACCGATTTAGGGTCATACTGGACAACGCGCCGACCGTTACGATTGATACGGTACTTTGTAGGCTCGTCGTCGTGCGCCCATACCTGGGAAGAGTAGGGGGACAATTTCGTAATAATCACGAATTTACCTATATCTTTCTCAAATACAGGATGATGGACGCTGATAACTTGGCATCGCTGCCCAAGCTCAAATCGTTTTATTTCTTCCTTGGCGTTCATTTTCGCGGCTTTAGCCGCTTTTGGTTTTACGGCCTTCGGCTCTATTTCTGACACCACCTCTGTCGGCTTCTCCGCCTCGATCTTTGCTTGTGCTTCCTTGGCCCACTTCCGCGCAATAAATGCCTTCTGTGCGGGCAGCACAACGTCAACAAGGGCATAACCAGGGGGTATGTCCAGGGTCGCCGGAGAACGTCGCGCAGGAGGCTCCAGAGAAGCCAGAACGGCGGGAAGGGGGGACCGAGCAAGCCGGTCTCTGTCATTCGTTCTAATTTCTGGCCGTTTATCTTTGAGGTAATCGGCAAGTATATCTTTTGCCGCCTCTTCCACTGTCGAGCCAAACCGCAGGCCGTCGAAGTGGGACCGATACCCTGTTTCTGATATAAACCAAGCGTCCAGGTCTACCGCGTAAAAAGAAAAATGAGCGGTTCCCTGGCTGCCAAGACTGCCGAACTCGACCAGAACGCGCATACCATCGACAACAACAACAAACGCCCCTTTTTGGCCCCATTTTGGAACCGTCCCGGTATCAGCCTGACAATAGTTTTCAATCACGTTACCAGGTGAATCAGAATCCGCATTGCAACCAAAGAAGGTGCCACCGTTCATTTTCCAGATAACCGCCTCGTACCGTGCCATAGCCTCCACAGCTCTTTCTGCATCATCGACCAATACAGCACCGTGCAGGTCATTCACGGTCCCAGCAGCCAAGTCCAGCAACGCGCTTTGTTCGTCGGGCATCGAGGCGGCCAGCTTCGCCGCTTGCTCGTCTCGTTCGTCTCTCTTATCCATCATCGCCACACGATGGCCCCAGCTTGCGCCGGGGCCTCTCCTATCAGTCGATAGCGCCAAGGATCGCAGCGGCTTCCGCGTGATCAAGGGCGTACTCTCTCAGGAAGTGATAGCGGTCAATCAGAGCGTCACCATCGGCGCTGCCCTGAGCTTCGGCTGCAAGGTGTCCAAATGCGAACAACGTGGCTACGATACCCGCCGCGTCAGCCGACATGGAGCCAGAAAACCAGTTACCGGCAACCTCCAGGTGCATTTCGGTATCAATCGCAGGGGCCATGTAATAGCCACCATTCGATAGGGTATAGAAGTGCCAGAACGCGCCTTTGTAGTCCTGGGAAAGATTACCCATGTAACCCAGCACCAGGGCTTCACCGCGCATCATGCGAGCTTCACCAAATGCAGCAGGGTAAAACCCCATGCGGTTATCTTCTGCGACCAGGGAAGCAGTAACAGGGGTGTAATCGGTTGTATCAGTCATCGGAAATTCTCCGGTTGTGGACCTTGGCAACATGCCCGGCCTTCGATGTATATAATAGGGCAT